>NZ_JALGCB010000003.1:0-6777 GCF_028570785.1 Chryseobacterium sp. B21-037 | reverse complement strand
TTGCCCCACTGAAAACGAGAGATAGTAGGTAGCGCAGAAGAGGGTAATTATAAACGAAAGATTTAAAAAAAATAAATAATAATTTATTTTGAAAATTGAGAAAAGTTTGTATCTTTGCAGTCCCAATTAAGGGAGCGCGGAGTAAAATTGAGATAAGTGTTAAAGAGGGATTAAGGTTACAGAAAAAAACTTTAAAATTTTCTTCAAAAACATTTGGTCAGTTCAGAAACATTAATTACTTTTGCACTCGCAAATCTAAAGCAATAACGACAGAGAAAAAGCTTTAGAGAAAAGCGGAAGAAAAGAGATCATTGAAATACAATATAACAACCAAGTAAGGAAAAACTAAAGCGTCAAAACTTTGAGTGAGTCAGACAAACATACAATGGAGAGTTTGATCCTGGCTCAGGATGAACGCTAGCGGGAGGCCTAACACATGCAAGCCGAGCGGTATAGATCTTTCGGGATCTAGAGAGCGGCGCACGGGTGCGGAACACGTGTGCAACCTACCTTTATCAGGGGGATAGCCTTTCGAAAGGAAGATTAATACCCCATAATATATTTGATGGCATCATTAGATATTGAAAACTCCGGTGGATAGAGATGGGCACGCGCAAGATTAGATAGTTGGTGAGGTAACGGCTCACCAAGTCAATGATCTTTAGGGGGCCTGAGAGGGTGATCCCCCACACTGGTACTGAGACACGGACCAGACTCCTACGGGAGGCAGCAGTGAGGAATATTGGACAATGGGTGAGAGCCTGATCCAGCCATCCCGCGTGAAGGATGACGGCCCTATGGGTTGTAAACTTCTTTTGTATAGGGATAAACCTACCCTCGTGAGGGTAGCTGAAGGTACTATACGAATAAGCACCGGCTAACTCCGTGCCAGCAGCCGCGGTAATACGGAGGGTGCAAGCGTTATCCGGATTTATTGGGTTTAAAGGGTCCGTAGGCGGACTCGTAAGTCAGTGGTGAAATCTCATAGCTTAACTATGAAACTGCCATTGATACTGCGGGTCTTGAGTAAGGTAGAGGTAGCTGGAATAAGTAGTGTAGCGGTGAAATGCATAGATATTACTTAGAACACCAATTGCGAAGGCAGGTTACCATGTCTTAACTGACGCTGATGGACGAAAGCGTGGGGAGCGAACAGGATTAGATACCCTGGTAGTCCACGCCGTAAACGATGCTAACTCGTTTTTGGGTTTTCGGATTCAGAGACTAAGCGAAAGTGATAAGTTAGCCACCTGGGGAGTACGAACGCAAGTTTGAAACTCAAAGGAATTGACGGGGGCCCGCACAAGCGGTGGATTATGTGGTTTAATTCGATGATACGCGAGGAACCTTACCAAGGCTTAAATGGGAAATGACAGGCTTAGAAATAGGCTTTTCTTCGGACATTTTTCAAGGTGCTGCATGGTTGTCGTCAGCTCGTGCCGTGAGGTGTTAGGTTAAGTCCTGCAACGAGCGCAACCCCTGTCACTAGTTGCCATCATTCAGTTGGGGACTCTAGTGAGACTGCCTACGCAAGTAGAGAGGAAGGTGGGGATGACGTCAAATCATCACGGCCCTTACGCCTTGGGCCACACACGTAATACAATGGCCAGTACAGAGGGCTGCTACCAGGCGACTGGATGCTAATCTCGAAAGCTGGTCTCAGTTCGGATTGGAGTCTGCAACTCGACTCTATGAAGCTGGAATCGCTAGTAATCGCGCATCAGCCATGGCGCGGTGAATACGTTCCCGGGCCTTGTACACACCGCCCGTCAAGCCATGGAAGTCTGGGGTACCTGAAGTCGGTGACCGTAACAGGAGCTGCCTAGGGTAAAACAGGTAACTAGGGCTAAGTCGTAACAAGGTAGCCGTACCGGAAGGTGCGGCTGGAACATCTCATTTTAGAGCGTTGAAGAACGTTAAACAAAATAAAGGTACTTAAGTGTACCATGTACTTACTTAAAGAGAAGCTTTAGTTTTTTATTTGGTTGATATATAAAAAAATACAACACCCACTAGAAATTAGTAAAAGGGAAGAGATTTAGAAAAGAAGTTAGAAATTAGAAGTTAGAGATTAGTCTAACATCTGATATCTAAAATCTAACATCTAAAACAAAGTCTCGTAGCTCAGCTGGTTAGAGCGCTACACTGATAATGTAGAGGTCGGCAGTTCGAGCCTGCCCGAGACTACTAATTATAAGACGGGAAGAGATCAGATATAAGACATGAGACATTAAGTCTGAGATCTAGGATCTGATATCTGAAGTCTACTAGAGGGGGAATTAGCTCAGCTGGCTAGAGCGCCTGCCTTGCACGCAGGAGGTCAAGGGTTCGACTCCCTTATTCTCCACAGTTTGTATATGTAAAAAAGAAGCATGTAAACCTCATGACGAGAGCCGTCATTGATACATGAATACGTTTTACATTAATACAGAAGAAATAAAGATCATTGACATTAACGGTAAAGACATCACAAAGAGAAAACCGAGCACTTATAAGTGCTTGAGTAACCTAAAAATAGGAAAGAAATCGTTAAGGGCGTATGGCGGATGCCTAGGCTTTCAGAGGCGACGAAGGACGTGGTAAGCTGCGAAAAGCTGCGGGGATTGGCACACACGAATTGATCCGCAGATGTCCGAATGGGGCAACCCAATACATTGAAGATGTATTACCTCGTAAGAGGAGCAAACCCGGAGAACTGAAACATCTAAGTACCCGGAGGAAAAGAAATCGAAGAGATTCCGTAAGTAGTGGCGAGCGAAAGCGGATTAGCCCAAAAGTCTTTATATATTTAGAAGAACGTACTGGAAAGTGCGGCCATAGACGGTGATAGCCCGGTATTCGAAAGGTATATATAGATGATAAATGAGTAGGGCGGGACACGTGAAATCCTGTCTGAATATGGGGGGACCATCCTCCAAGGCTAAATACTCCTGAAAGACCGATAGTGAACAAGTACTGTGAAGGAAAGGTGAAAAGCACTTCGAATAGAAGGGTGAAATAGAACCTGAAACCGTACGCCTACAAGCGGTCGGAGCCCACAAGTTGGGTGACGGCGTGCCTTTTGCATAATGAGCCTACGAGTTAATTTTACTAGCGAGGTTAAGGACTTCAGGTCCGGAGCCGGAGCGAAAGCGAGTCTGAATAGGGCGGATAGTTAGTAGGATTAGACGCGAAACCTTGTGATCTACCCATGGGCAGGTTGAAGCTCTGGTAACACAGAGTGGAGGACCGAACCGGTTGACGTTGAAAAGTCTTCGGATGACCTGTGGGTAGGGGTGAAAGGCCAATCAAACTGGGAGATAGCTCGTACTCCCCGAAATGCATTTAGGTGCAGCGTTGATTATAAGTTTATTAGAGGTAGAGCTACTGATTGGATGCGGGGGTTTCACCGCCTACCAATTCCTGACAAACTCCGAATGCTAATAAATGTTGATCAGCAGTGAGGGCATGGGTGCTAAGGTCCATGTCCGAGAGGGAAAGAACCCAGACCAACAGCTAAGGTCCCCAAATATATGTTAAGTTGAAGCAACGCGGTTGGACTGCATTGACAGCTAGGATGTTGGCTTGGAAGCAGCCATTCATTTAAAGAGTGCGTAACAGCTCACTAGTCGAGCGGTCCGGCATGGATAATAATCGGGCATAAACATATTACCGAAGCTATGGATTTGTACATTGTACATCTGGTAGGGGAGCATTCTGTTTGCGCCGAAGCAGTATCGTGAGGTATTGTGGAGCGGACAGAAAAGAAAATGTAGGCATAAGTAACGATAAAGGGGGCGAGAAACCCCCTCACCGAAAGACTAAGGTTTCCTCAGCCATGCTAATCAGCTGAGGGTTAGTCGGGACCTAACGCGAACCCGAAAGGGGTAGTGGATGGACAATGGGTTAATATTCCCATACTTGCTCACACTAAAAAGGGGACGGAGTGCCGTACCTGCTGGAGACTGACGGAATAGTCAAGGCCTAGCCTTCGGGCGAAGCTGCTGCAGGGAAAGTGCTTCCAAGAAAAGCCGAAGTGAAGCAACCCGTACCAAAACCGACACAGGTAGTCGAGGAGAGAATCCTAAGGTGCTCGAGTGAGTCGTGGCTAAGGAACTAGGCAAAATAGTCTCGTAACTTCGGAAGAAGAGACGCCATCAGCAATGGTGGCCGCAGTGAAGAGGCCCAGGCGACTGTTTATCAAAAACACAGGACTCTGCTAAATCGAAAGATGCTGTATAGGGTCTGACACCTGCCCGGTGCTGGAAGGTTAAGGAAGGGCGTTAGCGTAAGCGAAGCGTTTGACTGAAGCCCCAGTAAACGGCGGCCGTAACTATAACGGTCCTAAGGTAGCGAAATTCCTTGTCGGGTAAGTTCCGACCTGCACGAATGGTGTAACGATCTGGGCACTGTCTCAGCCACGAGCTCGGTGAAATTGTAGTATCGGTGAAGATGCCGATTACCCGCAATGGGACGAAAAGACCCTGTGAACCTTTACTATAACTTCGTATTGACTTTGAGTAAGTAATGTGTAGGATAGGTGGGAGACTATGAAGCAGGCACGCTAGTGTTTGTGGAGTCAACGTTGAAATACCACCCTTTACTTACTTGGAGCCTAACTTCCTTTAGGAAGGACATTGCGTGGTGGGTAGTTTGACTGGGGTGGTCGCCTCCAAAAGAGTAACGGAGGCTTTCAAAGGTACCCTCAGCACGCTTGGTAACCGTGCGTAGAGTGTAATGGCATAAGGGTGCTTGACTGTGAGACCTACAAGTCGATCAGGTGCGAAAGCAGGACATAGTGATCCGGTGGTTCCGTATGGAAGGGCCATCGCTCATAGGATAAAAGGTACTCCGGGGATAACAGGCTAGTCTCCCCCAAGAGCTCACATCGACGGGGAGGTTCGGCACCTCGATGTCGGCTCGTCACATCCTGGGGCTGGAGAAGGTCCCAAGGGTTGGGCTGTTCGCCCATTAAAGTGGCACGCGAGCTGGGTTCAGAACGTCGTGAGACAGTTCGGTCTCTATCTATTGCGGGCGTTAGATGTTTGAGAGGGCTTGATTCTAGTACGAGAGGACCGAATTGAACAAACCTCTGGTGTATCAGTTGTACCGCCAGGTGCACCGCTGAGTAGCTATGTTTGGAAGAGATAAGCACTGAAAGCATATAAGTGCGAAACTCGCCTCAAGATGAGACATCTTTTAAGGGTCGTGGGAGATGACCACGTTGATAGGCTACAGGTGTAAAGTTGGTAACAGCATAGCCGAGTAGTACTAATTACCCGTAGATTTATAGCCTATAGGTTACACTAGTTCAAGTCTTATAAGTGCAATACTGGTTTTGCCTTTGTGATGAAATTTACCGATAAAACAGATGTCAGATACAAGACATCAGATGACAGACTTTATAATGAGTCTGAAATCTGAAATCTAGCCTCTGATATCTTATATACCTTCTTTAGGGTGGTTTTAGCGGTGGGGCTCACCTGTTCCCATTCCGAACACAGAAGTTAAGCCCACCAGCGCCGATGGTACTGCGACAAGCGGGAGAGTAGGTCGCCGCCAGTTTTTATTAAAAGTCTCATACATGAATTTGTATGAGACTTTTTTGTTTTATAACTATACCTATACATATCTATACCTACCATACCATAGGAATAAAAGATAAATGATCATTGATGAATTATAAATGATAAAAGATCAATCATCAATTATCAATCATTATTGATTAACAGACAAATATCAATTAATAGGGCTCATTATCAATCATCATTTTATCATTTATCATTCATAGTTAGTAGGACTTTGTATTTTATTCCTCTTCCAACAACAACAACAACAACAACAACAACAACAACTACTACTACTACTACTTTAGGCTCTTTATTCTTTTACAAGCTTTCATCAATAGAGGTGGTCTTTAGCCCTTCAGTAATAGCCTCCAAAATCCTAGTGGCTTTAGCCAACTTAAAAACTTTCCATTTTTAATTTTCAACTTTTAGGTTTTAATCGCCAATCACCAATAATATCTTAATCAATTATAAATTATTCCATATTGTTATTGCATGCACAGCTTAATGAATTATATGCCTGGAAGAATGACCTTATCCGGAATAAAGATATCCCAATAGTATATTGCAATTGATGAAAAGCTTTACTTTAGGAACAGGATCTAAATCCTAGGAAATTTGAGCTCAAAGATTTTATCCTGTCATCCGAAGCAATACAAGATATAATATGATCTATACTTTAATAACGGGCATAATGATATGGATTACGAATATCAATATAATCGGAGATCATATAAAGACCCTATCTTGCACCTTTACCAGTAATAAGTATGTTGATTTATTATTCAAGCTACCACAATGTGGTGAAAAAGGAGGAAATTTAAATAAAGAATAAAGAATAAAGAATAAAGAATAAAGAATAAAGAATAAAGAATAAAGAGATACTTATTGATCTTATAAAATGCTACATCATATTTTTTGTTGTGTTCAAACCGAATTTATTGCAGTCTTTTTTTTAGTCAGATATTTTTTTCTTTACTCTTCAGCACTTCATTTTCCATTTTTCTCCTTACTTTTCCCTTTCTACTTCTTGTTTTTCCTGTCTCAACCCTCCATTTTTCCATAGAAAACCCTTCATTTTATAGCTTTTATTTTTTTCCTTTTCCCTTGTTATGGCAGTTTTCTCTTATGTTTTCGCCTTTATCATTCTAAACCCAGGAAAAAGCATTGAAATTTTTTAAGTTGCTTATCAGTGAGTTAAGATCAAATATGAACTAAATATGAATTTAAA
>NZ_JALGCB010000002.1:0-20891 GCF_028570785.1 Chryseobacterium sp. B21-037 | reverse complement strand
TTTTTGTTAGAATTTCAGTTGATAGGGGCATTGGAACTCTTATCTTGTTTGGTTAAAAAATAAATGCAACAAATAGATATTTCATATTATTTCGTAGCATTTATTTTTACGGGATTTCTAATACCTATATTTTCCATGTCTGATTTAGCTCAGTAATTCTAAATTATAAGAAATTGTCTAGTAGTAATTACATTTTTTTACGGAGGTAGCTTAGATGTTCGGGAGTCATATTAAGATAAGTAGCAATATCCTTAAAAGAAATGTACTCGGATAAGTTAGGGAATTGTTGTAAAAAATTGTCATAACGTTCTTGTGCAGATAGTGATAACATTTCAACAACTTTTTTATGTTGAGCAATTAAAGCCCCTTGATATATTTTTCTGAAGAAAGTCTCCATTATTGGATGTTGAGATAAAAGTTTGTCATATGAATTTTTTGATATTCGAAGCACTTCAGTATCTACTATTGCCATTATTGAATAATCTGAAACGGTTCCGTTAAAAAAGGAATTTAAATCTGAAGCCCACCATTGTGGGGGAAGAAATATTATTGTGTGATCTTTTCCATGTTTATCAGTATGATAAGTTTTAACACAGCCAGAAATAATAAAATATTGATAATTACAGACTTCACAAGGAATTTGTAAATAGTTTTTTTTTTCGATTTTCTGATATTCAAATGATTGGATAAGTGCTAATTTAAGTTCTTCATCTGTTTCTATATAGTTTCCTACATAGTTTAGAAAAAAATCGTTAGGCATAATGATTATTTTTATATTATACGTTCGTACAATTACAAATTTTATACCATCAGGCAGGCCTACTTATTGTAATAAGCCGTCATTTGATCTCTTAAGAATTATTAAGAAGTAATTAGTAATTGATAAATAATTTTGTTTCAAGTTTTAAAAAGATACATATGGAACGAAGAGAAGCTATTAAAATTGGTGCATTAACGATGGCTACAGGTTTAATAGGAATTACAACTAATGCTATGAAAAATACTCTAGATAATTTTGGGGTAGATTTGGATTATGATAATAATCAGGAAGGTGATTTTGATGAGGATAAGCCTTACGATTTTATTATTGCAGGAGCTGGGTCAGCGGGTGCTGTATTAGCAAATCGTTTATCAGAGGAAAAGAAGTGGAAGATTTTGTTAATAGAGGCAGGATTGGATTTTAATCCCGAAAGTAATCCGGAACTTATTTATAGTAGCAATATAATTGCTGCAAATTTGGATAAGAGATATGATTGGGGTTATAAAAGTACTGAACAAGAATATGGTAATGTTATTATTGCACCAAGAGGAAAAGGAGTTGGAGGCAGTTCTAATATCAATGGTGCAGTAGCAGTTCGAGCTTTAAAATTTGATTTTGATCGTTGGACAAAAATGGGACTTGAAGGTTGGAAATTTGATGATGTACTACCATATTATAAAAAAATGGAAAGTACAGAACATGGATCAGATAAGTGGCATGGGAGAAAAGGACCTTTTCCTATTCATCAAATGGAAAAGCATTATATAACGCCAGTGCAAAGTGCGGTTGTTGATACTGCAGTTGCTATGGGATATAATGAAGTTATGGACTTTAATGATCCGAATGAAAATAATGGAGCGGGTCCTATTCCTATGAATGTTATTAATGGTGTACGTGTAAATGTAGGGATTGCTTATCTTAATAATCAAGTAAGAAAACGTAATAATCTCCATATTTTAAGCGAAAGCTTAATAGATAAAGTAATAATAGAAAAAGGAAAAGCAAAGGGTATTTTATTAGCAAATGGGAAGCGAATTTTTGGGAGAGAAGTAATACTATCTTCAGGAGCTTACGGTAGTGCTGCAATTTTAATGCGATCTGGTATTGGACCAGCGAAGGACCTAAAGGAGTTGGATATTGATGTCGTTTTAGATGCCCCAGTTGGAAAGCGTTTACTTGACCATCCTTTTTACTGGATGAATTTTGCGGCAGTACCGGAGAAAAATACAAGAATACATCCTGTAGTAGGATCGCAGCTCTGGACTAATTCTACTAGAGCTTCCTCAAAGAATGAGCTTGATATAGCTATCTCACCATCACATTTGGTAGACCCTTCTACTAGCCCTACAAAATCAATATTTACTCTTGGATTGGAACTCATGAACTGTCAGTCAGAGGGATCAGTTAAATTGGCGAGCAAAAATCCAGCTGATATGCCGATTATCGATTTTAGGCACCTAACATCAGAGGAAGATATGTTACGGATGATAGAATGTTTTAAAATTGCCCGTAAAATGGTTACAGTTAGTCCATTAAAGGAGTTTTATCATAGCGAAATTTACCCAGGCTCTGATGTTCAAAGTGATGAACAGATTAGAAAAGCCCTATTAAGTGGAGTATCCACACTCCAGCATCCTTGTTCAACAGTTCCAATGGGTAAAGAAGGAGGTGAGAATTCAGTAGTAGATGCTGAAGGACGTCTATATGGTATACAAAATCTAAGAGTTGTTGATGCTTCTATATTTCCTGAAATTCCTCTTATCAACTTAAATCCTCAAGTTATAATGGTAGCAGAAAAGATAGCGGATAAAATTAAAGGTAAAATTTAATTAAACAAAGTTACAAGAGCAAGATTAGAGGTTACTGATTAATAAGGTGGATGCTTTTATTAAATCCTTATAAATGAATTTTCTTGACACTAATTTATCACACTCTCGAAACTCAGAACTTTCAGGGAGGGTTGGAAAGAAATAGTTAATGGAACTTTTGTATAGGATTATGATGAAGTAAAATTACATTAATAAATTCAAGTATAGCGAACCTATGGATAAAATAAACCGGCCTATTGAAAATGATTCAAATATTTTGAAGGATATTCGGTCTTTTCTTATAAAGATGAATAGTGAAAATCCCAAAACAAATGATGAAATGAGTATAGAAGATACTAGAGATATGCTTATTAAAAGTAGTACATCTATGAACTTTGATTACTCAGATATTGATGTTTTCAATATGGATATTCAGCAAGACGGGATATCTATAAATATTAATATTGTAAAGCCAAAAAAGGCAGAAGGGCAACTTCCCGTATTTATGTTTTTTCATGGTGGCGGTTGGACTTTTGAGGATTTTTTAACTCATAAAAAATTGGTAAGGGATCTGGTTGTTGAAAGTGGAGCTGTAGCAGTATTTCCAAATTATACCTTGTCTCCTGAAGTAAC
This sequence comes from Chryseobacterium sp. B21-037, assembly GCF_028570785.1. Taxonomy (NCBI): domain Bacteria; kingdom Pseudomonadati; phylum Bacteroidota; class Flavobacteriia; order Flavobacteriales; family Weeksellaceae; genus Chryseobacterium; species Chryseobacterium sp. B21-037. Next base: position 17,690 of record NZ_JALGCB010000002.1, on the reverse strand, counting down.
ATATCCTATTGCTCTTAATCAAGTATATGCTGCTACAAAGTGGATTTCTTTTCATGGAGACAAAATTGGGGTTGATGGGAAGAAATTGGCTGTCGTTGGAAATAGTGCAGGAGGAAATTTAGCAGCAGCAGTAGCTTTAATGGCGAAAGATAAAAAAGGGCCTAATATTCTGTATCAGATTTTATTATGGCCTGTCACCGATTCTGATTTTTCTCGAGAGTCATATAAAAAATACGGACAAGATAGGTTTTTAACGACTGAAACAATGAAGTGGATGTGGGATAATTATGTTCCTGACCTGATTAAAAGAAAGGAAAAGTATGCTTCTCCAAATCAAGCGTCTATTGAGGAGTTGCAAGGACTGCCTCCAGCGCTTATTCAGATTGCTGAGAATGATATACTTTATGACGAAGGAATAGAATATGGTCGAAAGCTTGACGAGGCAGGAGTTGCAACTACAATTGCTGTTTATAAGGGATTAATCCACGATTATGGTAAGTTAGAACATCTTTCACATATTCAGTCTGTTAGGGATTCTGTTACACAGGTAGCAATAGCTCTTAAAAATATACTTTTTAAGTGAAAAAAATGAGTTGGGCTATTTGTATTTATTCCTATCTGGTAGATTTTATTAAAATATGAGTACAATTAATATTAAGGAAAACAGCAATAAAAATTATGGGAAAAGTTATAGGAATTCTTGCAGGAAGTTTGCATAGAGATTCATTTTCAAAAAAATAGCCAAAACAATTAAATCCTTTGTCCCGCAGGAGGGATATGAATTTAAAATTATTGATTTGGAAGGATTACCCGTGTACAATCAAGATTTTGATACCGACAAAAATATTCCTTGGGCTATTGAAAGATTTAGGGCAGATATGCAAAGTGTAAATGGTGTTATATTTGTAACCCCGGAATACAATAGATCTGTTCCCAGTGTTTTAAAAAATGCAATTGATATAGGCTCAACACCATTCGGAAAGAGTATTTGGAACGGGAAACCGGCAGCAATTTTCAGTCATTCTCCTGGGAATATTTCGGGTTTTGGAGCTAATCATCATTTAAGACAAAGTCTTGTATTTCTTAATATGCCAACCATGCAACAGCCAGAGGTTTATATTACAAATAGTGATGCGCTGTTTTCTGTAAATGGAGTTATGATTGAAGGCAGCACAAAAGATTTTGTAAGGAGTGCAGTGAACTCTTACATTAAATGGTTTGAAAAAAGCTACAGTACTATTTAGATTACTATCGGAAGTGTCAAAAAGAAGAGATAGAGAGATGCTACTTTTCACAAAGTTATTTAAGCCCCCTGCTATTCTGGGAATTCTTGTTCTTAAATAACTTATCACTTTAAAATTGAAAATAACCAATAATACAAAAAACGGTTAATAGCCTTTTGTATTATTGGTTTATTTTTTCAATAATTATTATTAAAAAGTAATATTATATTAGATCAAGTGCTAGCAAAGCTGTTTTTTTCGTCGTTAAGCATCTTTTTACGTAGAAAACTTAAGTGCTCCGGTGTCATATTTAGGTATGAGGCAATATCTTTATACGAAACATGTTGAATAACTGAGGGGTATAATTTAAGAAAATTTTCATATCGTTCTTGGGATGTTAAAGAAAGGATGTTTACCAGTTTGGTCTGTTGCGTTGTGAGTGCTCCTTGCAATATATTTCTGAAGAAAGTTTCCATTATTATATGATTAGCCAATAGTTTCTCAAATGAGGGTCTTGATATTTGTAAGACTTCTGTTTTCATAATTGACATTATTGAGTAATCTGAATGTAATCCATTGATAAATGAATTCAGATCTGAGGCCCATAGTCCTGGGGATAAAAATGAGAGAATATGATCTTTCCCATTTTTATCCGTATAGTATGATTTAAGACATCCTGAAATAATAAAATATATAAAATTACAAGGTTCTCCAGCCAATTGTAAATGAGTTTTACTTTTTATTTTCCTATATTCAAAAAGCTTAGTAAGAGATACTTTTAATTCATCATCTACTTTGATATATTCTTCGACATGCTTTAAAAATAATTTGTATACCATTTGTTATTGTTTATTATATATACTGTACTTAGGTTATTATGACTAATAATTTATCATATCTCTTTTCAATGATTGATCAACAAGATTCTATTTAATAGAGTACTGTTATTTTAATTTCTAATATAATCCCTATATAGTCAGATAAGTTGTATAAGAAATAAATTATATCAGGCTTAAAGTATTTAATATGCTATATGATACATATTTGCCTATGATATTTAAATTTAGACAAAAAGATGATGTACTATCCTTAAGATATCTTAAGAAAATTTAAGCTCTATGGGTAAAACAATATAAAATTTTTGCGTAGCAATATCTATTCAGAATATTTGTTTCTAATTAGGGAAATTATAAATTGTTATTAATTAGCTTGTTAGTGCAAATGATCGGCAGCAGATGAATGCAAAATAGATAATCATTTAATATAATGAAAATTATATTTTAAGGATGGAATTATTAATTATTCATTCTGAGACTGGGCTTATTTTTAAAATAATCTTATCTATCTAATGAGTTTGAGCAAATTCATAAGTATTAAGTTGTGGTTTCTTTGCATAGTATATTCTAACTAAAAGGATAATTTTGACAAAAGTAAAAATCACTTGTATTATTTAAAAGCAAACTAGTATCACATTAATATCACTTATTGGATTTCATAAGATTTCTATGATGGGAATGAATGTATAAATGACGACCTTTAGCTAGTTTACTTTGTTCGTAGAACTTTGAAGCTTTTTATCATATATTTTCAGGGCATATTACCATTATCAAAGAACTTATTTTGGAATAATTGTAATAATGAATAAAATTTATTTCCTGAATTTGTGATTTGATATGAATTTTATTTAACTTTACATTATTCTGTTATGAAAAAATAATGGGTTTTCTTAATTGTACTATAATTGTTAATGATTTCTGTTCTTAAGAAATCTTAAGAGTATTTGAGCTGTATCGTAGTAATTTTGCAAAAGATATTACATAGTAGTGACTAAGGATATTTTTTTTGATCAATATGGGAAGGGTAATTTTTTCAAGTTCATTTTGATCTTAGATAGTTCTAATGCGATTATTCATTAAAATAATAATAATCATAGTCACAAAAGCTTAAAATTACATCTATAGAAAAATCTTAATTCTAAAAAAGTTAGGTCTTTTCTATACACTTATTATTATATAATAGCAACTTATAATTTAATAAATTATCACAGATGAGAAAAACACTATTACTAATTTTCGGATGCTTTTGTTGTATTGCTTTGAGCGGTCAGGTAGGCATCAATAATACGAATCCCAAGGCTACATTAGATGTAATGGCCAAAAACAGTGATGGGAGTAGCGCGGAGGGTCTTCTTGCCCCTCGTTTAACAGGCGATCAGATTCAATCAGGCAATTCCCGTTATGGTTTGGATCAGGCGGGAACTCTTATTTATGCCACTTCTGGAGTAAGTAGCCCAGATGCTGTAACTCAAAATATTACCACTGCTGGTTATTATTACTTTGATGGTACTGCCTGGCAGGTTTTGGGAGGTAGTGCAGGAGTCTCTGATTATAATATTTATGATTCAGATGGATCTCTTTCGGGTAATCGTCAGGTTGATTTGTCAGGAAAGAACCTTGGTTTTACAGGCGGTAATGTTGGTGTTGGAATTGCAGTAGCGGATGCTTCAGCAATATTAGATGTAAGCAGTACGACGCAGGGTTTTGCTCCTCCTCGTGTTACCAAAGTACAAAGGGATAATATTGTATCCCCAGTTTCCGGTTTGATTGTTTATTGTACAGATTGTGGAGTGGGTTCTACGGGTTGTTTATCCCTGAATTTGGGAACTCCTGGAGCACCTAACTGGAGCTGTGTAGGCTCTACAACATCTTCTACCGTGGTAACTTCCGAATGTACCGGTTTTTCAGGTACCTACACTTCGGGCTCAGCCTTATCAGGAGCCAGTTATAAAGTAACGGTAACGAATAATTCTTTTTCTTCTGCGACGATCAATTTTTCTTCGGGAGATTTGGTTTTAAGTGGTATTACAGGTCTAACGGTTGGTACTCCCACTTTTTCAGGAGGATCAGTAAGTGGGAGTAATGTTACTTTGACTTCTGGGCAGACAGTTGTTATAAGCTATCCTATTACGGGTACTCCGGGAGCCAATGGTACCCTTACGGGTGTCTGGACAAAGCTTTCCCTTTCTTGTACGAGTAGCCAAATAGTAGGTAAGGGTACTGCCCGTTTTACTCTTCCTCAAAACCTGTATGTTGCTTCTGTGAATTTGGGAGGAACAGGAGATGTCCAGGGAGTTGTAGATAACGGATCTAATAAGCTTACGATTCAAGTCCCTTATACTGGAGGGAAAGGTAGTTATGACGCTTATACGAGCGCATGGATTTCCAATAATTCAGGAAGTGGCCAGGGAGGAGACACTAATAAGTTTAGGGTTTCTTATCCTGCGGGAACGTTTAGTAGTTCGGGAAGTATTGCGGTGAGTATTGAGGTAGATGGGGATGGTAGTTTTAATGCCTTAAAGCTTCTTCCTGGAAATACTATGGTTTTGGGAACGCTTCCTTTTGCTCACAATGGCATTTATGATGGCGATATCATCATCCATATTGTAACGTGTGGAGCATTTATAGCACCGGGAGTCTTTAAGGCGTTTATGTGTCATAATTTAGGGGCTGATATGAATGCAGATCCCTTCCAACCTTCGGCCTCTATTCACGGAGCTAAATACCAATGGGGAGCTAAGACAGGCCAGGCAGGACGTTATATAAGCCAGGCGGATGATCAGGCTAATAGTGGTGCTATTGGAGGATGGATTAGTTCTCCGCTTCCTAATAACAGCTGGTCTGATACAACGAAGACTGCGCAGGATCCATGTCCTGTAGGATATAGGGTTCCTACAAATGACCAATGGCAGAAGGTGATTGCTAATAATAGCTTCACTACTACAGGGACCTGGACAAATAGCCCAACGAATTACAGCAGTGGAGGCAAGTTTGGAAATACATTATTTCTGCCAGCCGCCGGCAGCCGTAACAACGTGAATGGAGCCCTGTTCAGCCGTGGCAACAACGGGTACTATTGGAGCAGTACGCAGTACGCAAGTGCCTACGCCTACAACTTGAACTTTGGTAGCACCGGGGTGAATGTCATCACAAACCGTACAAACGGGTACAGTGTTCGTTGTATTCAGGAATAGGTTTTCATTTTTCATATTAAGCAAACCCTTGGTGGCTTTTGCCACTAAGGGTTTTTTTACTATTTAATGTCCCGGTTTAGGGATAAACTGGATTTTTCTTACCATACTTAACTTATAGTTGAGCTTTGTTTATCGTGTATTTTTAAGAATAGTCCGTGTTATAGATGTAGTTTATCAAAATTTACAGATCATAATTTTTATCTATGAAAAAAATAATAGTATTAATTTTAGGGTTTTTCTTTTTGGTATCCAAAGGGCAGGATATTGCAATGGATTTTCCTTATTTTAAAGGCAAGAGCTACGATTTTGTGCTCTTTCAGGGGAGTGAGGCCAAAACAGTGTTCCAAGGGACAATTCCTGAAAACGGGAAGTTTATTTTACATATTCCCAAGGAGTATGCTCCCTATCGGGGTATGAGTCGTTGGCTTATCACCGGGAGTAAAGAAGGGGGCGGACTTGATCTGCTGATCCCGGGGCACAGCTTCTCGGTAAGCTGCAGTGAAGAAAAGCCCACGGATAAGAACATTATCTACACCAATAATACGGAAATCCCTGAGCTTAATAGTCTTTATAAAAAAGAGCAGGCGATCTTCGCCAGATATGGAGCCATGCTCCAGGCCACGAAATCTTTTTCAAAGACGGATAAAAACTATTTGATTTTTGAAAAAGAGGCTCAAACTCAAGTTCAGGCTTATGGGGATTATCAGGGAGAGCTAAAGAAAAACAAGAGTTATGCATCAGGCCTTATCAATATCATTAATATTACCCAGGGTATAGGAACTGGTCTTTTTGAAGCGGAGGAAGAAAAGGCAAAAAACATCAGTGATTATATTACCAGGGATCTCGATTGGGACGCCCTGTATACTTCCGGGCACTGGACGGAGGTGATCGCTTCCTGGGCAGATATTCATGCCTTAGTATTGGAGGATCCTAAGTCCTTTGCCAAAGATGTAGAAACCGTAAGCTCCCGAATCAAAAATCCTGCGGAGTATAGGGATTTTGCAGAAAGACTGGCCGTGGCGTTCACCCGTAACGGGAGAGATGATTTTATCAGTGCTATTACGCCCATCATCAGGGCTTGCGGCAAGATAAGTTCTTTCGAAGGCCCCTTATCTGTTTTTGTATCTGCAGCAGTAGGAATGCAGGCTCCAGATCTTGATCTTCGTGCTTCGGGATATAAAGTTCTTAAAAGTAGTTCCTTTTCAGGAAAGGGTTATGATAAAACACTATTACTTTTTTACCGATCAGATTGTGGTCCCTGTGAAGATCTTTTAAAAGATCTTAGTGGGAAATATGATATGCTAAAATCAAGAGGGGTTCATATAATCTCTGTCTCCGGTGATCAGGCAGAATCGTTATTTAAAGAAAAGGGCAAGGAATTACCCTGGGAGGATAAATATTGTGATTATAAAGGTTTTGAAGGGGTTAATTTTAGAAATTACGGTATATCGGGTACCCCTACTGTTTTTCTAATTGATGGTGAGGGTAAAATAATAGAAAGAAGGGCTTCCCTAACGGATATTATGGGAAGGTTATGATAAGATCGTAAAATAGAAAGTTTTGCTTTCATAGGAAAAAATAAAAAAATAGAAGTATTGATAACAAAAGATAAAATATTTTCAATGAGTATTGATGAAGCTTTCATAGAAGAACATTTATTAGGAAAAAGCCCTAAAGAAATAGTTTGTTTTATGTCCAAAGTTCCAGATGCAGAAAAGGGTAATGAGTGGATGTATGTTACTAAAAAATACTTGTGGGGGATGTATAAAAGGAGGCTTTATTTGTATTTTCATAATGGAGTGGTGAGCGAATATTATTGTGAGTAACAAAAAGTGGAAGATCTGGATAATCCCCTTGGAATTATAATTAATAGAGCGGGATCGATGAACACAAGATAACCTATAATAAATAAACTAAAATCCATAAAAATGAAAAGAGTACTATTAATCAGTATGTTGTTTATTGGAAGTTTGTATAATGGACAAATAGCAATAGGAAAGTCTGAGCTTACTAATGAGTCTGTTTCTCTGGAGTTCTCTGATGCAGAAAACCGGGGTCTTATCCTGCCTTATGTAGAAGATAAGACAGGTATCACCGAAAATGGGACTTTTATATTTGATACAACAGACAAAAAGGTAAAATTATTAAGTAGTGGTGTATGGCATGATTTGAGTGTTGATCCGGGAGGAGTTGTAGATTTAAGCGATCAAAAGGATAGGGAAGAAAATGCAGACGGTAAGGTGGGTATTGGTAAGCAAAGCGCTGTTATGGGTATTCTGGTCCTTGAGGACAGTGATAAGGCCATGATTCTCCCTAAGGTGGCTAGTCCCCATTTAAATATCATCAATCCTTCTGCCGGAATGATGGTGTATGATACAGTAGCTCGTCAGTTAGCCGTTTATAATGGGAGTGTATGGTCTTTTTGGAAGCCATAAAACCATAAAAAAACCATAAAAGATATGGCGTTATAGCTACAGTTATAGCTATTAATCATAGGAGGTAAGTTGTCATGATCATTCTTTATTCTTTACCTATTCTTTCAAAACAGAAGTCTATCTTTTTTAAAAAGATGGACTTCTTTATTTTATTTAAGCTTATAAAGTTTTTAGATTTATCATTCTCTTAATATTTCTTAAGTTAATTATTGATGCTATAAGCTAATTTTGTAATACAAGCTATTCTATTTCAGTGCTTTGGATAAATGAGTGATTGATTCCCGTAAGTATTTATTTTTAACCGTGTCATCTAATTTACAGCTTGATAATTCGGAGTGATAGAATTTGGATTTTTATGATAGAGAGCTGTTCTTGAATTTTTAAGAAAAAAAATATAGACTTATACCCAACAATTATCTCAACATTTTAAAGTGAGCAGAAATGCTATTATAGTTGGAAGACAAGATTTTTAGTTTAACTAAACCTTGGATGTTAAATTACTTAATAAGAGATACTAACATATTTATAAAATATAATTAATTATATGGGAAAACAAGAAAATACTATAGGTCAGAAATATGATCATATTGTAATAGGTGCAGGGTCAGCCGGATGTATTTTAACAAGGAGATTACTTGACGCGGGTAAAAAAGTTTTGCTTATTGAGGCTGGGCCTATTGATAATAAACCCGAAATACATGATCCAATGGGATCTATAGCATTATGGAATTCGGATGTTGATTGGGCCTTTGAGACAGAGCCTCAAAAATTTGCTAATAATCGTAGGTTACCCTTTCCCAGGGGAAAAACTTTGGGAGGGAGCAGTTCATTTAATGGAATGATCTATGTAAGAGGTGCAAAACAAGATTTTGATACCTGGGCCTATTTGGGAAACCATGGTTGGGATTATGAATCAGTAAAAAATAATTTTAAAAGATTCGAGCAATTTATTCCTGAAGAGGATGCTATTAATAAGGATGAATTGGGAACTAAGGGTGATTTGCCTATAACTTTAAATCCCCAACCGACCGATATTACAAAGGCGTTCATTGCCGATGCTGTTGATTTGGGAATTCCTTATAACCCAAATTATAATGATGGTAATGAGATGTTTGGGGCCTATCATACATGGTTAACCCTTAAAGATAACAAAAGGATGAGTAGTTGGGTTGCTTTCCTGGAGCCTTTAAAAAATCATCCTAATCTTACTGTTTTGGTTAATGCCAATGTTACTCGGGTAGTATTTTCTGGCGAAACAGCAGTTGGTGTAGCATATACCATTGATTCTTCCGAAGATGAAGAACAAGCTTATGCGAAAGATGATATTATATTAAGTGCAGGTTCAATTAATACTCCAAAGATATTAATGCTGTCAGGAATAGGAGATCAGGAGCATCTTAAAGAAGTAGGTATTAGTTCTAAAGTACATTTACCAGGTGTGGGACAGAATTTACAAGACCATATTAATGTTCCGCATGTATGGGAGACACATGAAAATATTCCTCTGTCTAAAGCCCAAGGTTTGGAAGGAACATTTTTTTGGAAAACAAAACCAGATATGAAGGTACCGGACATGCAACCAATTCTTATAACATTTCCATATCCCATGGAAAAATCACCTGAAAATGGTTTTACAATTGTTTCAACATTATTACACCCACAAAGTAGAGGGATAATTAAACTAAAATCAAACAACCCCAATGATAAACCTATTATTGATCCGAGATTTTTAGAAGATCCGGATGATTTGAATGCACTTGTACTGCAAACGCTTTTTCTTCGTAAATTAGTTACTGGAAAGCAAATGGGGTCGCTTATTAAAAAGGAATTTTCTCCAGGAGCTGAAGTTGATAGTATTGAAGATCTTGAAAACTTTATTAAGGCCCATGCTGTCAGTGATCACCACCAAGTGGGTACAGCTAAAATGGGTGTAGACAAAATGGCAGTTGTCGACCCACGGTTAAAGGTATATGGTGTTAAGAATCTTAGAGTAGCTGATGGCTCTATCATGCCAATGATAAACACAGGTAATACAAACGCAGCTTGCATTATGATCGGAGACCGTGCTGCTGACTTTATACTAAATTCGGAAATATAGTGTTATTTTAATATTGAATATTTGATTAGTTTTTAAAGGCCTGGATTAAAATAATCCAGGCCTTTTATATAAGATATCATAAAAGTAAATAATTCACATATGATAAAATTCTTAAAATATAATATATATGATAAATACTTTCGTATATGTATAGATTTTATATTAGAAAGTATATAGAACAAAGATAAATGGTGAAAAATCTTCCTTTTACTTGGAGCTTTTTTATACAAAAAAACATTAAATTCAATAGAAAGTGAATAATATTTCTTAAGATTATTATCAGTTGGATGATTTACCTTTGTTTTACAAAAGAAGATTTATTAATATAAGTGTATTTACTTAAATCCGGAGTTACTCTTCACTAAGTATGATGTTGCTTTAATTTTTATTATTAGATGTACTTAAGTATGTAAGTGCATCAATAGCAATTAAGGGTAATATCTGTTTCTAATACATAAAATTTAAAGGAAATTAACAATGCGGAAAGATAGATTTCTAGGGCTCATTTTATTCATTTTTTTAGTGACCTTGAAGGGATTGCATGCACAAACGATTAATTGCCCGGGCCCGACTTTAAATATACCAGTAAACGGTGAAGTTATAGTTAATGAGATTAAGGTTACAACTGTTTCAACAGGAAATGTGGTCAGCTTTAACGACAGCTATCCAACATGTGGGGGGAGATTGAGTGAAAAATCTCTTTGGGTTGGTCGTACTGCTCCTTTGGGACCAAGTGAAGGAACTGAATGGGCGGTTACATTTTTGTTTGATGAACCCGTTAATAATTTGATTTTTATTTTGGGAGCTACGGGAGAAGTTAATAATCAAGATTTTGTTTTTAATTCTAATGGGGGGGCTGTATCAATTTTTTCTGATAACAGTTGTTATTCGACCATTATAGATAACGCGATATTTTCGGGGAGTGGGGCACAACATGGCGGAGGCGGAGGCCTATTCGAAATACATGCTCCTACAGCTTATACTCAATTAACAGTTAGCGGATTGGGAGGAGATGGAGGTTCGTTATTATCAATTTGTACTGCCAGTATTGTATCTGCTTTAAAAATTTCGTCTATTCATCCCAGTACTCAAACAGTATGTAAAAATACTGTTCCGACACCTATTACGGTTTCCGTATTATCTTCGGATTCTGAAGTTTTATCTTACCAGTGGTTTAAGAATTCTGTAGACAGTAATATGGGAGGGACTATTATTAATGGAGCGAATACAAATACTTTTATTCCTCCTGCTTCCTCTTCTTCTAAAACAGATTATTATTATGCAACTGTTACTAGCAGTGAGGGTAGCAAAAACTCTCCTACTGCTAAGGTGATAACAACAGACTGTCTTTGTTATAAACCTGGAATTACAGAAGTTTCTAAAAAATCTTTGGATAGTAAAATGGGGATATCCTCTCTGAATAAAGGAAAAGATGTTGTTGGTTCTGACCATTGGCCTTTGACAAGAAAAGGGGCTTGGCTGGTATTGGAATCTAAATTTAAAGGATTGGTAGTAAATAGGGTGCAATTTAATAGCTTGGGAAATCCGGTCGGAATTCCTCCTTCAGATTTTGTAGAGGGAATGATAGTATATGATATGACAGACAATTGTTTGAAAATTTATACTTCAATTGATGAAGGAGCAACATTCGCTTGGCGGTGTATAAATACACAAGCATGTCCAGATAGAATAGGGGGATAGATAGCCCTACGTTATAGGTTTTTTTTATTACTTGTGATCATTATTAAATGTTCTATGAGTTCTTTTTTTCATAGTTTTGTGTTTGATACTGGGAATCTATTTCCCAGTATTTTTATTTTCTATTAATGAATATGAATATTGGGAAAAGTAAAACCAGAAATGTAACATTTCTGGTTTTATATCATTTTAGATGTTTCCTATCCCAACTTGGCTAAATTATTCATTGGATAATAAGTAAAACTTTTAGTGATTATGATTAGCTTTAAGAATATTAGGAAAATTGAAAAATATAAGATTATCTCTGTATCTCGAAATTATTAAGTGCAGAAAATGAGTTTTGTATATTTTATTTATTATAAAATGAGAAAATTTTCCCTTGTTACTTTTTATTTTTATGGGTAGCCCAGAAGTTAAGAGAGGGGATATTATTTTCCATAAAGTGTTCAAAGCAGCTTATAGAAAAAATATTGCTTATAGGTCTTGGGAAATATACTAATTCAGTATTAATAATATTTTTTCTTCCATTTTGTAATAGTATTTCTACTGATACTGAAATGTTTAGCGGTTTGTGTATTATTCAAAAGGTTATTTTTTTGATAATCTAACATTTCTATTATTGAAGCACGATCATATGAACGAAATTTTTGACTTTGTGTATTCGATTCCTGATTAGTTAATCCGTATATTTTTTGATTTATTTTAATGATGTCTAATGCAGTAAGAGTTGTCTTTTGTAATGCCTCTTCAAATTCTGTAGCTTTTTCGGGAAATTTTTTAGAAATAATATCCAAATAAATTTTACCATAATTAATTGATGTTTTTTTATCTTCCATACTTTTAACTTTATTTTGAAAATTGTTCGTTGATTTTGGGACTGTATTTTACCAGCCACCTATATAGAGTTGTTTTTGGAATTCCATACTCTTGAACTACTTCTTTTCTGGACATCTCTCCTTTTATCACAATTTCGATAATGTAATCTATGAGTTCTTTGGTATAAATATTTTTTCTAAATTGAGGAACGGTAGATTTTTTTTTAACATTTTCTCGTTCTCTTTTCGACGGTGGGGAATATAAAATCAAATGTTGTGAGAAGATTCTGAAGAGATCATATTCCAAAAGCTTTGACCATCTTAATAATATTGTTGAATCAAGGCTTTCAGAGTTGTACATATCATTAATTTCCGCTTCCGTAGCATTTAAGAAAGTGCATATACGGGATATTTTAATTTTATCCTCCAATACTATTTGTTTAATGAGAGTTCCAATGTGGATATCTTTTACGTTATTCATAACAGTTTAGATATACGGTTATTTATACTAGCAAACATAGGGTAGGGAATCAAATTTTACAAATTAATAGATATCACATACCTTTCTCTGTTTTAAATTAATGATTTGTAAACCAATATATTATTTATAATGTTGTTTAATTATGATCCATTGCCTTGTTTTTCATCCATAAATAAATATCCTGATCAGAAGGAATATTAAGCTTCTTACGGAGTCTGTTTTTCCTAAGCTGAACAGCTCTAGGAGTGACAAAAGTGTACTGCGCAATTTCTTTAGTTGAAAAATTTAAGTATAGGTATCCACAAAATGTAAGCTCCCGGGTCTGAAGTTTGGGATCTATTTTTAGTAGAGTAGGAATAACTGTTGGGTATACTTCATCAAATCGTTTGATAAACTCCGTGCTATTTTCTTTGGCTAGCCTTATTACTTCATCAAATGCTTCATTTATTTTCTGCTCTAGTGATAAATTTTTTTCTTCTTTCTCTGCTATTATACTATTTTGAATGTTAATTTTGTTTTTTATTAAACGTTGTCGTCCTGTAAAATAATAAAAAATTAAGATCGAAATAATGAGAGTTAATAATACAAACCAGATGAGATATTGAGTTATATGGGTTTTTGATTTCGTTTTTTCATCGGTAATTAAATTTTCAACAGCCTCTTCCTGATTATTTGAAATCTGTTTTATAGATTTATCCTGAAAATCTATAATTTTAGCATTAAATTCATTGGATTTTTCCATATTTCCTTTTGATTGATAAACATCAGCAATGCGATGATAAATAAAGGGATATGCCTTTGTGAGCCGTAGCTCTTGAGTATTTTTTAATGCTGTTGTATAGTAGTATAACGCTGAATCAGGTTGATTCATTTCCTTTTTCATATCTCCCCAAATTAAATAAGTGAAGTTTGTACTTTTGAATTTTCTGGCTTTTGCAATTTTCAGAGACTTCTTTAAGCAGTATTCTACTGAGTCATAGTGTTTATTTGAAAGTTGGGATATTCCAATTAAATTATAATTTGTAGTAATTTCTTCTGTTGGCACCCTGGACTCACCTATGATATTAATATTATGTTTAGTTTTTGCTAAGTAAAACCGAATAGAATCCTGATTATTTTCAGCAAGATATAAATAAACCAAATTATTATATGCTTTAATTTCTTGTAGAACTATGCTTTTTTTATCTTTAATTTTGTTTATAAATTTAAAACCTTGTTTTTGTATCTCAACTGCCTTTCCAGGCATCATTAGAGAGCTATATATATTACTCCTTTTTATATAAATATCAGACATTAATATTGGGCTCTCCTGGGAATACTCTTCTTTTTCTGCCGCTAATAAATATTGTAGAGCAATATTTGGTTTCCCGATGTCAAAAAGGGATTGGGCAATATAAAAATTGCTGTATGCGATGCCATAAGAGTAATGGATTTTTTGGCTTTTTAGTAAGGCTTTATTGGCACTTTTTTGGCTGGCTTTAAAATCCATTTCCTCGTATTGCTTTTTAGATAGAGCTAAAAAACGCTTAATTTCTTTTGTTTCATTAGTAGAAGCTCGCTGAGTTACTAAATGGGGATCAATTTCTTGGCTATGAAGATTTACAAAAATGCATAATAGCAAAAAACAATATGGAATTTTTTTCATGTGTACAAATTATAGTGATAATTAGTTCTATATATCATACCTTCTAATAAGTTATACGAACAGTATGAATTTAGGCCAGCAAAAATAGAAATATCAAAAAATACTTTATGACGTTTGGTTAAAAGTGATATATATGTGATATCTCGTATTTACAAATAACAGTACAATGATGATAAAATTAATAATATTCTTGTTTATGTACAATAATAATTATGAGAGTAATAGGATATTTTAAAATGTTCTTGAAAACAGTTTGAGAAAGTTTAAAATACTTTAATGAAAAGAGATATTCATGTGATAATTTACATGTTTTTATAAATGTGGATTTTTGTAAAAAAAATTAAGATATGTGTTTTCGTTTAGCTGTTACATGGGTAACATTACATTTATTATTTCAATATTCTTATGGTCAAATTCTTAACAAACCGGAAAGTGTTGATTTTGATCCTAATACAGAAACTTATTATATATCCAATATTGGAGGAAGCTCTGGAGGTTTTATTGTTGTTGATTCTAAAAAGAAAACAACTGAGGTGAAAAAGGAAGGAAAAGGACAATATTTGGGAATTAAACGCTATGGAAAATATATTATATGTGCTATTGACCAAGATAATACAAAAGAAAATGGATTGTCTGATGAAGTAGCATTATATGATGCAAAAAGTTATAAACTGATTAAAACAATATCAATACCAGGTGCCATACAGTTGAATGATATTGAAGTTGATGAACGAGGGGTGGTTTATGTGACTGATAGAGGAGCTAATCAAGTATATGAAGTTAATATTGTTTCCGGTTCTTTTAATCCGTTATTAAAAGAAAATAATATTTTAACTCCTAATGGTCTTTTTTATGATTTGAAAACAAAACTTCTTTATATATGTACAACTAATGAAACTAATAATGCAATATATATTTTAGATCCCAAGAGTAGAAAAATAGAAGATAAGATAGCAATACCTTTCTCAAATTTAGATGGAATAATAATTGACAAGAATGATAATATCTATGTCTCTTCATGGTCGAATGATTGGAAATCTTCCCGGATATTGAAATTGGGCTCCGATAAAAAATCTATAAGCGTTTTGATGGAAAATGAAAATGGAATGGCTGATATTGCCTATGATAAAGTAAACAATCGTATTCTTATTGCTTGTATGTATAAAAATACTATACAAGTACTTCATTTATAGATACTTAAAATATTGGTATTGATTCATTAATGGATATCTGTAGTTCTAATGTATTGGTTAAATTCAGTTGTACTGCTACATGTAATAAGGTTTGATTATTATATGTATGATGAAAAATTTTAATAAAATTGTATTAGTGATATTAATGTGATACTTATATTTTTTAGATTTAAATTAATAGTTTTTACTTTTGGCAAGGATTATAAGCAGACATTGAATGTTGAGTTACAATATTCTAAATAATTATATTGATGAATGCTTAATTAGGGAACGGGCGAATCCAAGAAAATGATTCTAAAAACACAAAATTATACTCCTCCTTCGCCTGTTTTCCTAATAAAATATGCTTTTTAATATTACCTAGTAGCTTAACAAATCCAAATTACATTATTTGAGAAAATATTAACTTAAAACTATTCAAATGAAAAACAAGACCTTTTTATTTGGAATCCTTGGAGGGATTTCATTTTTAAATGCACAAGTTGGTGTTAATACAACATCACCAGGGGCTACCTTAGATGTCGTTGCTAAAAATACATCTACAACAAGTGTTGATGGAATTATTGCTCCTAGGGTTGACCGATTAAAAGCTTCGACTATGGTGGGAGTTCAAAATGGAACGTTTATTTATGTAAATGATGCTTCTACAGGAACGGCAACAGGGCAAGCGGTTAATATCAATACAACAGGTTATTATTATTTTGAAGGCAGTACATGGCAAAAGTTTGCCGGCGGTGGCGGATCATCGGGTGCTAATATTTATACAACCGACGGAAGCCTTACAGGTAATAGAAATGTAGATTTAGGAGGCAATACTTTAAGATTTAGTGGTCCCGGAAACGTGGGAATTGGAACCACAGCTCCCAACAATGATGCTATCCTTGACACATCTGCACCAAATAAAGGGTTTTTAATGCCTCGAATTGCTCTTACAGGTACGAATGCCAGTGCTCCTTTATCTTCACATACTGCAGGAATGTTAGTATACAATACAGCTTCTGCCGGAGTATCTCCTAATGATGTAACTCCTGGAATATACTATAACGATGGTACAAAATGGTATAAAACCAATCAAACAACTGGCACTCAAAGTGGATCAAGTGTAAATTATCAGGGCTTTATTAATGCAAGTACAGCTACAAATTCTGTTATACAATTAGGAAATCTTCAAGTTAGATATAATGGAACAAATACTGCTGGAACGATTTCCTTCAGGAATATAGGTAGCCATCCAATTTATGCTTATTATTTTGCCGTTTGGGGACATACTAGTAATTCTAGTACAACTTATGATGGTCCATATACATTACAACCCAATGTTTGGGTAGAAACCTATAGTTATGGATCTCAAAACTCTGAGGGAACAATCATGCAGTTAGACACCTATGATCCATCCCCTGCTGATGGTACAACGGTTAAATCCTATAATCTTTCTACCCGAATGTTTTATGCTTCTGAAGTAGGAGCAGTAGGAGACTACATGTTTATGAGGTTTTTTAGAAATTAGTTGTATGATAGTCAGAAGAATTTTAAATAGTTGAATCACTATTGATTATGTGTTTTAATATGCTTGTCTGACAAAGGATGGGCGGGTGTAGATATTACTAAATAGAGAAAAGGAAACTTTTATTATAACGAAGGATATAGTAAATGGTCATGTTTCTCAAAGCGAAAGATAGAAAATGCATCGTAAAAATTAATAGCGCGTTCAATGATAAAAGCTTGCTTGAAAGCTTACTAAAGTAAGGATAATTCTATTTATTTTTTACTACTATGGATTAAGCATGGTAAATTTAAAGTTTTAAATAGCATTCCAGATATTACAATCAATGTAATTGATTACATATAATGGTGTAACTTATCAAATGGTAATAAGGGACCATAACTATGCTCAACACCGTGGAACAATCACAAAAGTGTAACCGGTAAGTGGTATGTTGATAATACTTTCTCTGTTGTACCATATCTAGGCCAATAATCCTTAGTTAATAAGTTTTATGCATTATTTTGTACTGGCTATATTGATGACTTAATATTATCAAGGATCTAACTAATTTGCGTCAATATCTAAA